>NZ_JBWXVA010000029.1:0-276 GCF_059901235.1 Fructilactobacillus sp. X3R2C1 | reverse complement strand
CATCACCAACTATGAGGCTCACCCCCATGTCATTGCACTGCCCTCGCTGTCACTCCCCCAAAGTCGCGTCCTTCCATCACGCCATGAAAGTCAGCGCCGCCATCGGTACCGTGGGCGGTGTTGCACGTGGCGTCAGCGCGGCCCTGGCAGGTAGCCAAGCTGGCGCAGCCATCGGCGCGCTCGCCGGCCCTATCGGTATCACTCTCGGCTCTGTGTCAGGCGCCATCCTCGGTGGTCTGGCCGGCGGGGTGGGCGGCTGCGTGCTCGGTGCGCAGC
>NZ_JBWXVA010000028.1:0-277 GCF_059901235.1 Fructilactobacillus sp. X3R2C1 | reverse complement strand
ACCTCAAGGTGCCGGGCAGCGAGCAGAGCCGCGCCTATTCGTTCAGTTCATTGCAAAAGGGCGGCGAAGTCAGCTTCCTGATCCGCAATGTACCGGGCGGGTTGATGAGCAGCTTCCTGACCAGCCTGGCCAAAACCGGCGACAGCATGAGCCTGACCGGGCCGCTGGGCAGCTTCTACCTGCGCCCGATCCTGCGCCCGCTGTTGCTGTTGGCCGGCGGTACCGGCCTGGCACCGTTCACCGCCATGCTGGAGAAGATCGCCGAGCAGGGCAGTGA
>NZ_JBWXVA010000027.1:0-277 GCF_059901235.1 Fructilactobacillus sp. X3R2C1 | reverse complement strand
AGTTTGAAATAATAATAAACAACAAGCTTAGGAATCTCCTAAGCTTGTTGTTTTCCGTTACATTATTGAATTATCATCATGAATCCCTCTGTATTTATACGGCATTAATTAACCGATTTTCACCTTGACCGTTTCCCCATTAACAGTCAGTAGGACAAAGCAGTCTTATGCATAATCCGAGATTAATTCCCGACACGGGCCACACGGGCCAACCACTTTTATGACCCGAACCATTCAATGGATAGGTTTTGATGCTAGCACCTCCTCTTGTAAACTA
>NZ_JBWXVA010000026.1:0-279 GCF_059901235.1 Fructilactobacillus sp. X3R2C1 | reverse complement strand
GCAAACAGGCGTCGCGACAGCGTGTTGTAGAAGGTCTTGTACAGCTCGGCGTCGATCAGGCCCTGCAGCAGCGCGCTGTACTGGGCGTGCACCTGCAGCCACAACGCGCGCTCGCCGATCGCGTCACCGGCAAGGCGACGCAGCGCATCCATCTGCTCGGCAATGCACAGGTCGTACAGGGCGATGCGCTCGACCGCATCCTGACGCGCACCGGCCCAGTCGCGCTGCTCGAAACGCAGCCGTGCACGGGCGGTGATTGCCGCAAAGCGGGCGTGGTAC
>NZ_JBWXVA010000025.1:0-281 GCF_059901235.1 Fructilactobacillus sp. X3R2C1 | reverse complement strand
CATCACTGGCATGCGACTGCAGCAGATGGGTCAGGCGTTCGTGGTTGTGTGCGGCATCACTGGACCAGGCCACCTGCAGCAGCGCATCGAACACCGCGCTGCGGCGTTCTTCAGCCACGTGCACATCGGCCAAGCCGGCGTAGATGGCATCGCCTGGATTGAGCAGTGCGCCGGTCAGGGCCAGGAACAGGCCGCCCTTGCCCGGCACGCGCGGCAGGAGCCAGCTGCCACCGACATCGGGGAACAGGCCAACAGTGATTTCCGGGAAGGCCAGCTTGGAG
>NZ_JBWXVA010000024.1:0-281 GCF_059901235.1 Fructilactobacillus sp. X3R2C1 | reverse complement strand
CTCCATGTCTTTGTAAAAGCCGCCGTGCGGCATCTGCCAGGATACGATATTCAATGCATAAGCCGTATCTTTGGCGAGATCCCCTGTGGCGAAGTTGCTAATATCCCTGAATTTCTGCAACAAAGAGGACACATCTACAAGGGTAGAACTAGACTTCTGGCTTGGCAACACTTCGGTTTTAATTGTCACTGGGGCGGAGGAAGCATTAACATCGGCAGCAGCGGCATGTGGAGTGACTAATGCGGCAGTGATCATGGCCATAGAAAGTGCAACGGGTATGA
>NZ_JBWXVA010000023.1:0-287 GCF_059901235.1 Fructilactobacillus sp. X3R2C1 | reverse complement strand
GCTGACGGCAGCGTGTACCACGCCGGTATCGAGACCCACGACACCATCGAAGACATGCTGCGCTACGTGCACCTGTCGCCGGAGGAGTTGATGACTCACTACCGCGACAAGGTGGCCAGCGCCAAAATCACTGCGCGTGAGCGCACGCAGTACCTGGATGCCTTGCGCCTTGGGCTGACCCGGTCTTCGTACCTGTCGTCGTAATTGCTGGGGCCGCTCCTGCAAAAGCCTGTGCTGCCTTTTGTGGGAGCGGCCTTGCGTCGCGATATGAGGGCGAAGCCCTCACC
>NZ_JBWXVA010000022.1:0-291 GCF_059901235.1 Fructilactobacillus sp. X3R2C1 | reverse complement strand
ACCCAGGCCTGTCGGTCAAGCTGGGCTTCGACGTCAACGACGACATCGCTGCGCCGTACATCAAGAAGGGCGTGCGCCCGCAAGTGGCCATGCTGCGTGAGCAGGGCGTCAACGGCCAGGTCGAGATGGCCGCTGCCTTCGACCGTGCCGGTTTTGCCGCCATCGACGTGCACATGAGCGACATCCTGGCGGGCCGTGTCAACTTCGAGGCCTTCAAGGGCCTGGTCGCCTGCGGTGGCTTCTCTTACGGTGACGTGCTGGGTGCCGGTGAAGGCTGGGCCAAGTCGGCGC
>NZ_JBWXVA010000021.1:0-344 GCF_059901235.1 Fructilactobacillus sp. X3R2C1 | reverse complement strand
GGTTACACACCAAGTCAAGCTAGTGTAACGGGTGATGCTGCTGAAGGAAAAGACGATGTTCATACCGTTGTCTACACTGCCAATGAAGAACAAGCTCACGTTGAATACATTGACCAAGATAATGGCAATAAAGTTCTAGTAACTGATAACTTAAACGGGAAGTTCGGTAGTCAATCTGATTACAACACTACGGATCGAATTGCTAGTTACGAAGCTCAAGGCTACGAGTTGGTATCCGACGGATACCCAAGTGGTTACAAATTTGGCGACAATAATCCCACCTTCCAAGTTGTCTTAAAGCACAAGACCAAAGAAGTTACGCCAGATAACCCCGGACAACCAGG
>NZ_JBWXVA010000020.1:0-374 GCF_059901235.1 Fructilactobacillus sp. X3R2C1 | reverse complement strand
TTATTTCTCGGTTAAAATTATAATTAAAATATAATTAATACAGAAAATAATATTATCTAGTTTTCAAAGAACAAAGTTGACACTTTCGTGTCAATGGAGAATAACGGGATCGAACCGTTGACCTCCTGCTTGCAAAGCAGGTGCTCTCCCAGCTGAGCTAATTCCCCAAAATATTCGATTGTCACTTACCAGTAACGATGGGTCTAAGTGGACTCGAACCACCGACCTCACGCTTATCAGGCGTGCGCTCTAAACCAGCTGAGCTATAGACCCAAAAGCGCGAACATTTATTTTAACGAGAGTAAAACTCTCAAAACTAAACAAGACTTCAATAATGTAAGGTTTCCGAATTTTTCCTTAGAAAGGAGGTGATC